>JACJNW010000033.1 GCA_014695195.1 Cyanobacteria bacterium FACHB-DQ100
TTGGCAACGCTGCAAAAGCTGCAAGAGCAGTTTGCGGCAGAGTTAGCCACACTGCGAGGACGAGTGGATGCACTCGAAGCACGCACCACGACCTTAGAGAAGCAGCAGTTCTCGACCACAACCAAGCTTGCGGGTGAAGGCATCTTCGCGATCACCGATGAGTTTGGCGTTCGTGGAACGGGTGGAAACAATACGGTGTTCCAAAACCGAGTCCGTTTAGCGCTCAACACCAGCTTTACCGGGAAAGACTTGCTCGTTACCCGGATTGCGGCTGGTAATGCGAACTTATTTGCAGCGCCTGCAGGCAGTGGCGCTGAAGGTATTCAAACCTTCAATTTTGGCAACACGGGCGGCAACCAAGCATTCATTGACTGGGTTGCTTACTACTTCCCAGTTGGCGAAAACCTGAGATTCTACGTTCCGGCAGTGAGCGGTCTTCACTATGACTACGCTCCGACGATCAGCCCTGCTTTAGATGCGGCTGATGGTGGTACAGGTCCGCTTTCCGTCTTTGCTCAGCGCAACCCAATCTACTTGATTGGTGGTGGTAGTGGTATCGGTGCAACCTTCAACCTCAACAACACCTTCCAAGTCAGCGCAGGTTACCTAGCTGATAACTCGACTGGAAGCCAAGTAACCTTTGGTGCAAATAATCCCGCATCAAGAGCTGGTCTTTTCAATGGAAGCTATAGTGCTCTGGCTCAGTTAACCTTTAACGCGAGTGATGCACTGCAAATCGGGTTAACCTATGTTAACGCTTACCGTCAAGGTGCAATTTTTGACGGCGGTTCGGCACTGGCTTCTTCTGGTACCTCGCTCGCCAACCGCAACATTCTGGGGTCAGGCGCTTCGCAAGTTAACGCTTATGGTGCTTCGATCGCCTTCAAGCTCAGCCCCAACATCGTGCTGAACGCTTTTGGTTCCTACATCAATGCAAATTTTGTGGATGATGGTCAGGGCGAGAAAGACATCTGGACATATGGAGCAGGCTTGGCGTTCCCTGATTTCGGTAAGAAAGGCAATCTGCTGGGATTTGTGGCTGGTGTAGAGCCTTACGTGGGTAATCCAGGTGGCGGTTTACGGAATGATATTCCTCTGCACTTTGAAGGATTCTACAAGTACCAACTGAACGACAACATCTCGATTACTCCGGGTGTGATCTGGATTGTGAATCCAGGACAAAACGAAAACAATGATGACATTGTGATCGGAACCATTAGAACGACCTTCACGTTCTAGTCTGGGCTGAGAGCATCGCTTGTAATTCAACGCGATGCCTTTTGCTTCAATCGTATATTTGGCTCAGTTTAGTAAGCCTCATGTTAAGCCCTGTCCATTTGGCAGGGCTTTTGTTTTGCCTCATACAGCAGGTAGAGATTGAGACGAAACCCTAGAACGAAGTTTTATGAGTAAATCAACGCTATTCTTTCAGGGTCAAGGCGGATTTGGAGAATAGCTATGGCAAAGGTGAACCCGATCGAAGTACAGAAGCATCTCAAGGGACTCGACTACCCAGCGACTAAAGAAGATGTGATCAAACACGCAGAGAAAAATGGTGCAGATGAAGAGTTAAAAGCGCTTCTAAACGATCTGCCTGATGAGGAATTTGAAAAGCCAACGGATGTCAACAAAGCGATCGGACAGGTTGGATAGTCTATCGCTTTAAAGGCAACAAAGCGCTGTACCTTATTCTCAAAGATGCAGCGCTTTAGGCTTGGAAAACACAAATCTGGGTGTAAAGGCTGTTGCCCTTTACACCCAGATTTTTATTCTGATTATTATTAGCCAACCAGGTGCAGCAAGTCGCGCACAACACTATAACCAGCTAAATCCCAAAGAAGGTATGCGAGAAAACCAATCATTGCAAACCGACCATTCCATAGCTCGGCTTGGGGTGTCCAGCCGAAAAGAAAGGCGTTGCGATCTTTTCCATTGTAGGCAGTCGAGATAGGTAAATCAGTCGTACTGGGAGGAGTTTGCATATCTAAAATTCCAAACGCTTCATATTTCTTATAGTAGTGGTTGATTTGCTATTAGCTGTCCGCCTATGGAGATAAAACGTTTCCTTCCTTGGGTGGAGATAGAGAGTATTCTCAATTTATTCAGATTCGAGTAATTTTAATTGCGTAGATTACGTCAAATCGAGGGCAATTTGATAGAAAAGCCGCAATTCAAAAGTAGTGAGTTGTAGATTTCAATAAGACAGAAATAGGAAAATTTTCATCAATTTAGAAATCGTATTCATCACTACGATCGTTTCCCCTAACTCACTGTAAAGTTAGGTGGCAAGAGCGATGACGATCTAGATCGTGAGCTAGTAACTTTTAGCTACATCCTGAGATAGAGGTAAGAGCAGAAATCGAACGCTACATTAATGAGACCGTAAATTACATTTTGTAGTATTCTCTTGCGCCTAGCGTCTATTTAGCTGGGATTTGCCTTTCTATCATCGTTTAGTAATTAGTTAGTAATCAGGTTGTGGGGTATGGAATTATCAACTAGAACGATTCAGTTCCCAGAAACGCTAGATGACGCGGCGATTGCACAGTTTCACGAACATGCCGAGCTTGCAATTCATTCGGATGCAGCCGTTGTGCTTGTTGACTTTGCCAACGTTGAGTTTATGAGCAGTCCTGGTTTAATGGCTTTAGTGATTGTGTTTAAGCGATCGCGGGAAGCAAATAAACCGATGCTCTTACGCTCTATCAACGAGCGCGTCAGAATGTTGCTGGAACTTACCGGAATGGAAGAAGTGTTTGAGATTATCGAAAGCTCAGTTGAGGAAAGCGAACCGCTCCTTACTGCTTCTAGATAGGAAACCTATTAAAAATATAAAAACCGGATCTAGCTTCTTAGATCCGGTTTTTTGTTTAAATAAATTCGCGGATATATTGATTGACTAACTCCGGCTGCTCCTGTTGCACCCAGTGGCTACAGTTTGGAATATAGCGAATTTGAAAATCTCTCACGTATTGCTCGGTTCCATAAGTCAACTCTTTGCCTAGGGCTGTATCTTTTTCTCCCCAAATCATTAGGGTTGGTACGTCTAGAATGCCCCAATTCTTTCCAACGATTCCAGACTGAAATGCGTTGCGATAGTAATTAATTGCTGAAGTCAGAGCACCTCGTTTTGCCATTGCGTCTTTATAGCGATCGAGATCTGCTTGACTAAATGCATTCTTATTCACTGCCATTCCTAGAAACGCATTTTCTAACGCTTTATAGTCGTCTAGCTGAATTAAAAGTTCGGGCAAAATGGGGAGCTGAAAGAAGAAGATATACGAGCTTTTTAGAAGCTGTTGCGGCGTTGTTAATCCCTGAGCAAATTTAGCTGGGTGGGGGAGATTCAAGATGATTAACTGATTGAGCAAGTTCGGATAAGTGTAAGCAAAATTCCAGGCGATCGCCCCTCCCCAGTCATGTCCAACTAACGTGCAGCGATCGTATCCCAATCCTTCGATTACACCTTTTACGTCTGCGACGAATTCAGACATTTTGTAGGCTGCTTTTGCCGTGGGTTTATCGCTATCGTTGTAGCCTCGCAGATCAATTGCAACTACTTTATGATCTTTGGCGAACTCTGGGATTTGATGCCGCCACGAATACCAAAACTCAGGAAAACCGTGCAGAAATAAGATTAAATCCCCCTGTCCTTGAGTGACGTAATGTAGGTTAATTCCATTGACGTGAATGCGATCGTGCGTCCAAGTTTCGATCATGATCCTGCGGGATATTGTTGTAGAACTTGTTGAAGGTACTGACCCGTGTAAGAACGGGAATTTTTGACTATTTCTTCTGGTGTCCCAACTGCAACAATTTCGCCGCCACGATCGCCGCCTTCAGGTCCTAAATCAACAATCCAATCTGAGCACCGAATTACATCTAAATTGTGTTCGATCACCAAAACCGAATTACCCTTATCGACTAATCGCTGAATCACATCCAGAAGTTTGTGAACATCGTAGAACGATAAACCTGTGGTGGGTTCATCAATTAGATAGAGTGTTTTTCCGGTGGCGCGGCGAGAAAGCTCGGTGGCAAGTTTGACGCGCTGCGCTTCTCCACCCGATAAAGTCGGAGCGGTTTGTCCCAAACGCATATAGCCCAGGCCTACATCGACTAAAGTTTGCAGGCGATTCGCGGCTTGGGGAATGTTCTTGAAGAATTCCGCTCCTTCTTCAACGGTCATACTTAGGACATCGGCGATCGATTTTCCTTTGAATTTCACCTGCAAGGTTTCTCGGTTGTACCGTGCCCCTTTGCATACGTCACATTGCACATACACATCCGGTAAAAAGTTCATCTCGATCACATTCACGCCCTGACCGCTGCAGGCTTCACAGCGTCCGCCTTTGACATTGAAGGAGAATTGACCAGGCTTATAGCCTCTAGCTTTCGCCTCGATCGTTTCGGCAAACACATCGCGAACCACATCAAAAACACCCGTATAGGTCGCGGGATTCGATCTCGGAGTGCGTCCAATTGGGGATTGATCGATGACGATCGCTTTATCCAGGGCATCGAGCCCTTTGACGGGCTGCATTTCTTTGGGTTGAGGAACCTTTTGCCCAAAGTGATGCTGAATGGCGGGATAAAGCAATTCGTTGATTAGCGTAGATTTACCAGAACCCGAAACGCCTGTGACGCAAACCAATCTGCCGAGCGGGATTTCAACATTGACATTTTTGAGGTTGTTACGGTTGGCGCTGCGGATCAAGAGCGATCGACCATTGCCTTCTCGCCGTTCGGCGGGTGTTTGAATCGATCGCCGACCAGACAGATAGGCACCTGTTAGCGATTCTTCTGAATTCAAGAGGGTTTCAAAATCACCTTGGGCAACAATTCGCCCACCATGTACACCCGCGCCTGGGCCAATATCGACTAAATGATCAGCAGCACGAATGGTTTCTTCGTCGTGTTCAACCACGATTAGCGTATTTCCAAGATCCCGCAGTTTAGTCAACGTATTGAGCAATCGGGTGTTATCGCGCTGGTGTAGCCCGATGCTTGGTTCATCTAGAACGTACAGAACGCCTGTGAGACCTGCGCCAATTTGGGTGGCCAGTCGAATGCGCTGAGCTTCACCGCCAGAAAGCGTCATCGCGGTACGATCGAGGGTCAAATAGTCCAATCCCACATCCAGAAGAAACTGCAATCTCGCTTTGATTTCTCGCAGGACAAGATCGCCGATTTGAGCTTGACGATCGCTCAGTTCTAAGTTCTCAACTCGATCCAAGCATTCTCGAATCGAAACGCCCGTAAACTGATGAATTCGATATTGCCCTAAACGAACGGCAAGAGATTCCGGTTTTAAGCGTTTTCCGCCACAAACATCACAGGCTTGATCAATCAAGTATTGCTCTAATTTCTGCTTGTACAGGTCAGAATTGGCTTCTTGATATTGGCGATCGAGCAACGGAATCGCGCCTTCATATCGACGGTGATAGCCTTTGTTTTCTCGATAGCGCGAATCGACTTCGATCCAAATCGGATCTTTGGAACCATACAGCATGACGTGCTGCTGCTCTGGAGTGAGTTGACTCCAGGGGGTTTGAATATCAAAGCCGTAAGCTTCGGCAACGCTGCAAATCAGCGATAAGTAATAAGTATTATCTTTGTCTGACCAGGGTGCGATCGATGCATAAACCGGAAGATTCGGATTCGGAATAATCAGTTCGGGTGAGAAAGTTCGATGGCTGCCAATCCCATGACAGTTTGGGCACGCCCCATAGGGTGAGTTGAACGAGAATAAGCGGGGAGAAAGTTCCTCCATCACTGCCCCGTGTTCTGGACAGGCGAAATTCTCGGAAAAAACAAGTTCTGAAGGCTGATCTTCAGAATTTTCATCACGCATCAAATCAACTACGGCAATTCCACCCGATCGCTTCAAGCAGGTGGTTAACGAATCGCTGAGGCGTTCTTGAATATCGTCTTTTTTTACCAAGCGATCGACCACAACTTCGATCGTATGCAACTGGTTTTTATCTAGCTCGATCGAGTCGCTTAACTCTCTTACTTCGCCATCGATCCGAACTCGCACAAAACCTTCTGCTGCAAGTCCCGAAATTAGCTTACGATGCGTTCCTTTCTTCCCTCGAACCACAGGTGCGAGAACTTGAAAGCGGGCTCGATCCGGTAGCTCCATGATTCGATCGACCATTTGATCGATCGTTTGAGGGGCAATGGAACGATCGCAAATCGGGCAGTGCGGCGTACCTGCGCGACCGTAGAGCAATCGTAAGTAATCGTAGATTTCAGTTACCGTTCCAACGGTCGATCGCGGATTATGCGAAGTCGATTTTTGATCGATCGAAATTGCCGGACTTAAGCCTTCGATCGCATCAACATCGGGCTTATCCACTTGTCCTAAAAACTGCCGAGCATAGGCACTCAGCGACTCCACATAGCGCCGCTGCCCTTCTGCAAAAATTGTGTCAAACGCTAGAGAAGATTTCCCTGATCCTGAAACTCCGGTAAAGACAATTAGACGATCGCGGGGTAGTTCTAGATCGACGTTCTTCAAATTATGCTGACGTGCACCTCGAACCCGAATCGAGTTCAGCGAAACGATTTTTCTTGCAGGATTTTTCAATCCGTTCGATTCGATTTCGGCTCCTGAATCAGGACTTAATACCGGAGAATCAGAGCTTTTAGATTGGCTAACACGCTTTGGCATTCGGAGGGCGCAGAAATAGTCCTTAACGATTCTATCGCTCTGATTCACGATCGAGTTGATTTGTACTCAGGATCGACCCTGTGAATTAGTTAATGTTTTGCGGGTGAGGCACGATCGCAAGTAGAAACTTAGGCTATCGATTCTTCATCGCTCGCTGCATATCACGCTGATCGTCACGCCGCTTAGAGTCTTCCCGCTTGTCATACAGCTTCTTACCCCGAACCAGTGCTAGATCCACTTTGACCCAGCCCCGTTTCAAGTACATCTTCAGTGGAACCAGCGTTAACCCTTGCTGCTCTACCTTTCCAACCAGCTTACGGATTTCGTCGCGCCGCAATAATAGCTTGCGAGTGCGAACAGGATCATGGTTAAAAACCTGGCTCGCCGTTTTGTGCGGTGAAATATGAACGTTATGTAGAAAAACTTCGCCATTACGAACAAGCGCGAACCCGTCTCGTAAGTTGACCCGACCTTCACGGATCGACTTCACCTCAGTTCCCGCAAGCTCAATTCCCGTCTCGTAGGTTTCCAGAATTTCGTACTGAAACCTCGCTTGACGGTTATCACTAACGATTTTAATGGCTTCATTCTTCTCACTCATAATCTCTACTCTAGCGTAGTTAATTCGGTCTGAAGCTAAAAAAATCGCCTAACTCAAGCGCAAAAGCACGATGAGCCAGGCGAATTACTCAAGGAGACGAAGCAATTTAATACAAAAATACTATACACGCATATTCTTTCAATAGCAAATTCAAGTAGGGTTCAGCTCTGACCCAAAGCAAAAATAACGGTAGCTAGAGTGCGATTCAGATAATTTCAGCAGCATTTTGTGATTTCCGATACAGATTGAACGTACCTAATCAACGAGATTTGACAATATCTCAAGGATCTACGCCTTTGGGTATACCGTCTGTCTCAGGTCTACACAATTGGAATCTAACTTCACTTCGGCTGTAGACAGACATCGAAAAACTGGCTCATTCATTGCAAGTCTGTCAGTGCTGAATTTGAAGAGTTCTGGGATTCGGGAATTACATCTCCAACTTTAGGGGTTCTTCTGCTGAGCAAGATGGGTCATTCCACGCTTTGTTTAGTTGTCGCCGATTTCGGCTTTGTCGCATTCATCTAGGAAATCTTCTGTCATGGTGTCAAGAGCATCGTTGAAGCAAAAAATGCAAATTCGCAGGAAAAAGCCTGCACTGTTGAAATCTTGGGAGGCACTGGTTCGCACCGTCAGCCAGCTTGCTCCAAGTTGGCAAATGTCAATTCCACTCACGGTCGCGATCGTTGGACTCTGGAGCTACGCGGCTGTTGCCCAAACCCCACCCACCCTCGAAAGCGTTGCTGCTGCAAACGCTGAGCTGAAAATCGGTCTCGATACGATGTGGGTGATGATTGCGGGCTTCCTGGTGTTCTTTATGAACGCAGGTTTCTGTATGTTGGAAACCGGAATGTGCCGCCAAAAGAACGCAGTCAACGTTTTGGCGAAGAACCTAATCGTCTTTGCCCTCTCGACCGTCGCATTTTGGGCGATCGGGTTCGGCTTGATGTTTAGTGACGGAAATGGTTATCTCGGCACAAGCGGCGGATTTTTCCTCACGGGTGCTGACAACAGCCCTGCGATGACGGCTGATTACAAAGGAGTTTTCTCCGCCTTGAACTGGGCAGGCGTTCCTCTGGCAGCAAAATTCTTCTTCCAATTAGTGTTTGCTGGAACCGCAGCAACGATCGTCTCTGGTGCAGTGGCTGAGCGGATTAAGTTTGTCGACTTTTTGATCTTTAGCTTGTTGTTGGTTGGAATCGCTTACCCGATTACAGGCCACTGGATCTGGGGCGGCGGCTGGCTGTACAAGCTCGGATTCTTCGATTTCGCAGGTTCGACTGTGGTTCACGCCGTTGGCGGTTGGGCGGCTCTGATGGGGGCTGCATTCTTAGGTGCAAGAATTGGCAAATACAATGCTGATGGCTCTGCCAATGCAATCCCGCCTCACAACATGAGTATTGCCACCTTGGGCGCATTGATTCTCTGGCTCGGTTGGTTCGGATTTAACCCTGGTTCGACCATGAGCGTGGGTAATGGCTCTCTGATTGGTCACATTGCATTGACCACAAATACGGGCGGTG
Organism: Cyanobacteria bacterium FACHB-DQ100; assembly: GCA_014695195.1. Taxonomy (NCBI): domain Bacteria; kingdom Bacillati; phylum Cyanobacteriota; species Cyanobacteria bacterium FACHB-DQ100. The sequence continues at coordinate 8,801 of JACJNW010000033.1, forward strand.
CATTTGGTGCGATCGCAGCCACGCTCGTCGCTTGGGCAGTTCTCGGTAAGCCTGATTTATCGATGGTGATCAACGGTCTACTGGCTGGTTTGGTTGCAGTGACTGCATCTTGTGCCTTCATCACCGTTCCTTCGGCAGCGATTATCGGTGCGATCGGTGGAATTTTGGTGGTGTTCGCGGTTGGATACCTCGACAAGTTGAAGATCGATGATCCGGTGGGTGCGATCGCAGTTCACTTGGTCAATGGTATTTGGGGAACTCTAGCACTCGGTCTATTTGCAGTGGGTCCTAGCGATCAACCTGGCGCACTGTATGCTGCTGGTCCCACAGCAGGTTTGCTGTTCGGCGGTGGATTGAATCAGCTTTGGATTCAGTTCCTGGGAACGATTTCCGTTGCTGGCTTCACAGTTCTGGTCTCCAGTATTTTCTGGATTCTGCTGAAGTCTACGCTTGGAATTCGTGTAACTGCTGAAGAAGAGCTTGAAGGATTGGATATCGGTGAGCATGGAATGGAAGCCTATGCTGGATTTGCGAAAGAAAGTTCTTTCGGTGCAGCGAGCAGCTATCCTAGCAATGCCTCGGATGCAGCGACGAAGTATCAATAAGCTGATCGATTTCCTCTAATTTCATCACTCGCAAAACACTCCTGAGATTTTCAGGAGTGTTCTTTTTTTCGGATTGTTGGAAGCAGAATTGAAATTTAGGAACTTCATAGATTCTTTCAATAAACGTCTGCCTTAGCAATGATATCGACGGTCTATCAGTAGCAAAACGCTTTTTTGTAAGATCTACGAAAGCAAATTTGTATTCATGGCTACAAAACTGCAGTCATGAAACTGGTGCAATTCTATACTATTCATCAGATTTTTCAATTGAGTTGACGAATCTGAGAGATTAACTCCCCTCTTCATTTAGCGTTAAAGGGTCAAAAGTCAGTGTTGAAAAAAACAATGTGGTTGGCGCTAGCAGTCTTAGCGCTATCAGTTCTTCCATTTGTAGGTAGTGCCCTTGCCGAGCCGGCAACGGCTGAATCTGCTCAGAAAGCGGCGGATCAGGCAATTATTCAAGGCGATACGGCGTTTATGTTAGTGTCAGCCGCGCTAGTGCTGCTGATGACTCCGGGATTAGCGTTTTTCTATGGTGGATTTGTCCGATCGCGCAACGTCCTCAATACGATGATGATGAGCTTCATTCTCATGGGAATTGTGGGCGTGTCCTGGATTCTGTGGGGCTATAGCCTCTCATTTGCACCGGGAACTCCGTTTATCGGCGGTTTGCAGTGGTTGTTCTTGAACGGTGTTGGGTTGGAAACAACTGGATATTTACAAGGTAGCCAGCCAGATGCCGTGGTTTCGTATGCTGCGACAATTCCGCATCAGTTGTTCATGATTTATCAGGCAATGTTCGCGATTATTACACCCGCGCTGATTTCGGGTGCGATCGTTGAGCGAATGAGCTTTAAGGCTTACTTCTGGTTTATCGTGCTGTGGTCGAGCATTCTCTATCCGATTTTTGCTCACATGGTTTGGGCAAAAGGTGGATTTTTAGGACTGTACGGCGGCATGGGTGCATTGGACTTTGCAGGTGGAACGGTGGTTCACATCAGTTCAGGTGTGTCTGCGCTCGTGGCAGCTTGGGTGTTGGGCCCTCGAAAAACGTTTCCGAATCAGCCTGCTGCACCACATAACGTACCTTACATTCTGTTGGGTGCTGGATTGCTGTGGTTTGGTTGGTTTGGCTTCAACGGTGGAAGTGCTTTAGCTTCTGGCGCATTGGCGACAGTTGCCTTTGTCGCGACGACAACATCGGCATCGGCGGGGGGTTTGGCCTGGGTCATTTTGGAGTGGGTGCTGCGTGGAAAACCGACCGCAGTCGGAATTGCAACCGGTGCAGTTGCAGGATTGGTCGGCATCACTCCGGCAGCAGGATTTGTAACCCCAGTTGCAGCAATTCTGATTGGAGCAATTACCGCGACGGCTTGTTTCTTTGCCGTAAGTTTGAAGGCGAAACTTCAGTTTGATGACTCGCTCGATACGTTTCCGGTTCACGGGGTTGGCGGAACGGTAGGCGCGGTTTTAGCTGGAGTCTTTGCAACGAAAACAGTGAACGCGGCAGGAGCAGATGGGCTGCTGTATGGCAATCCAGGCCAGTTAATCACGCAGATTCAAGCAGTTGCAATTTCCTATGTACTTGCTGCGATCGGTACATATGTAATTCTGAAAGGGCTACAAGCAGTCTTTGGAACGCTACGGGTTCAACCTGATGCTGAATATCAAGGCGTGGATGTGAACGAACATGGTGAAGAAGGTTACGGTGAAGAACTCGCTTCCGGCTTCACGATGAGTCGAGTTGAATAACAAGTTTAAAGCGGTGAATCTATCTAAAAGGCTCCAAGGTCAATACCCTGGAGCCTTTTGATTAGCGGCGTTTGGTGGATTTGGTAGAGAGTTTTTCTTGTTCGCGGCGACGACGATCGCGCCAGTCCGCCAGCGTTAAGTAAATAACTCCCCCAGTCACGGTAAGGAGAAGGCCAAACGCGACGAGTACCAGTGTGTTAAAAACTGTGAATTCCACGGTGATTTCAGAAAATGAAAATATTGCTGCCCATAGCGGTTAGGCTACGGGCGAAAATTCAATGCTAGAAGCCGTTCCGACCCCAAACGACCATTGCGATCGAAAAGGTGAAAACGGATAAAAGCGCGACCCAGCCTAGTGACAAAATATCCATAATGAAAGCGATCGGTACAAAGGGTGATACATCTAATAATAAGGCAAAAGGGGTTAGGGGCTAGGATCTAGAGGAGTTATGCAGCACCTGAGATTGAGTTGGGAAGAACGGGTGGAGTCGCTTAAAGCGGGAGTGCTTTCGGCGGGTTCGGTAACGCTAATTTTTCCGCTAATTGCTCTGTTTAATGATTTCTTAGCGAGTCGATATGCCAGCCCAGTGATGAATTATTGGGTCAGTGGGGCGATCGTTCTGTTTGCAGGATTTTTGTTTGGAGTGACGTACCGCTACATTATTCGGGAAGACCAAAACTCACACCTCAAATCGGGCGCGGTTCTAGCTTTTGGATTAGTGCGGGGATTGGCGCAGGTTGAACTGGGGATTGCAACTCAAAGTAGTTGGGTTTCGATCGTCAGCTTTGCCGTTGAAAGTATTTTGCTATTTGCGATCGCTCGGTTGGTTCTCGATGGCGGAATGGCGCTCGGCTGGATTGGTCGATTTAAGGGGTGAATTCTGTGATTTCGGTTGGGGTGAATAACTGATTGCGATCGAGCGCAGAGAGAATTTTTCCATCGGCGCGATCGCTTATCAGACAACGGCATACTAATTCAGCCACATCTGCTCGATGAATTGAGCCAGAAATTTTCGGATCTTCGGTTAGAAATCCGGTTCCGGTTGGCGGTTCTGATTTCAAACCACCGGGACGGACGATCGTATAAGTTAAACCACTCTCGATTAAATGCTGTTCTGCTTTCTCTTTTTCCTTTAAAACGGCTCCCAATGCTTCAAGAGCGCGAGGCGGTAAAGCAACTACACTTTCACCGCTACCGATTGAAGTCACTAACACAAACTTTTTCACGCCTGCTTTGACTGCTGCATCAACTAGATTTCGATTGCCTTCAAAATCAGCGCGTTTTCCTTCTGCGGGTAATCCGCCGATCGTACTAATCACGGCATCGATTTGGCGATTTGCAAAGGCTGCTTCGAGTTGCTCAGGATTCATCGCATCGCCGATCGTAGTTTCAATGCCTAACGCTTCAAGTTCAGTCACGGCGGCATCAGAACGTAACAAGGCAATTACGGTAAAATTCGGCTGGAGCAGTCGAGCAATTTCACGCCCTACACCGCGACTTGCACCCGCAACTAATACTGTCTGAAGGTTCCCACCCGTTACACTTTGCAGCATTTTAATCAGCCTTTTGGTGAATCATCTATGATTCAAGAATAAGCTGCATACAGGGGCATTTTACACATACGGGAATCAGATCTTTTGACAGTCGAGGAAGCCGCCCTAAAGGTTTGGCGAAATCTGTTCCAATAGAGAAAGCATCGATCGCTCCAATAGAGGACACTGCTGTGAATCAGAATCAACTGTATAACCTACAACTCGGCATTAACGGATTTGGACGACTGCTGACGTTCATTGGATTCGCACTTCTATTGAGCGCAGTGGGTCTGGGCTGGTTGGTGAAATCATTTCTATTTGTGTTGGTGCTATTGATCGTTGCGCCGATCGTTGGGATCTTCGTGTTTCAGTGGTGGGTGAGAAGAAATATCGTGCAGGCGGATTGTCCGGTGTGTGGTGCAGAGTTGACCGGATTTAATCAGGCGCAGATGCAGTGTTCTAACTGTGGTGAACCGTTGCAGGCGGAAAAAGGCAAGTTTAAGCGGATGACTCCTTCGGGCACGATCGATGTGGAAGCGGTGGAAGTTGCAGCGCAAGTGGTAGATGATTAGTGCTGTAGTGCGATCGTTCTCCTAAGGTATATAGCTTCTGACAAAGCTCAGTATTGTTGCTGAAAAAATAAGCTTGTTCGTTGCGACAACAACCTCATTCGTAACGACAGGGATAGTTGTGGTCACGAATGCTGCGGTTTTCACGAAGAATGAATTTGCATTCGCCACGACAGCTATCACTGTCGTGGTTTCGGGGTTAGAAGATATGACGATCGGGCTATCAGATACAGCGAACGAGTTCTAATTCGTGATTTCGGGGAAAATCGACAGGGTTTAATTTTCTTTGGGAAGCGCGATCGTGCCTTCAGTCTAAAGCACGATCGCATCTGTTCTCTAGCCTTGACCCAGACAAGCCGCTAAGTCTGCAGCCGGAGTCGTAATTGCTTTTAGACGATAATTATCCGAAAGCAACTTCAACGCATTTGGCGAGAGGAACACTGGCAGAGTTGGGCCTAAGCGAATATCTTGAATTCCAAAATGCAGTAGGGTGAGTAAGACCGCTACCGCTTTTGCTCGTACCAAGACAGAATCATCGAGAGCGGTAATTGATTCACATCGACCTTGAACGCATTCGCAAGCGCGATCGCAATTTGAATCGCAGAGTAAGCATCATTACATTGTCCAATGTCTAACAAGCGATGACATCCTTGGCTGCTTGCTGTCTGTTCGCATTGTTCGCAAAACATCATCTGCTCTTCTAATAATCTTCCTGTACTCCAGGCAAGCTAAGTGGCGAACACTTTGACTTAGATCAAGAAATCAAGCTAAGGCAGCAATCTTTAGCTTCTCTTCCACTTTCCCGACAAAAAGAACCATCAGCTAGACTCAAGAGAAAAGCTCAATTTCATGAACTCTTCCTTACTTGAATTCCTGAGTCAAACGATGATTTTTCAGGGATTACCAGCAGAGCAATTAGCTGAACTTGCAGGTTGCTCGATCGCGCAATCCTATAAAAAAGGTGAAATTCTGTTTCACCAAGGAGACGAAGGAAGCGGATTTTTTATTGTGCAATCGGGTCGTGTCAAAGTGTTTAAGCTATCTGCCGAGGGCAAAGAACAAATCCTGCACATCTTCGGTAAGGGGGATCATTTTGCTGAAGTGCCAGCATTAGATGGGGAATGTTTTCCTGCCTCAGCCGCAACCCTTGAAAAGACAGATGTTTTATTCTTTCCACGTCAGGCTTTTCTGCAATTACTAGAACAGCGCCCGACGCTGGCGATCAATCTATTGAAAAGTTTTGCGCGTCATCTGCGGATGTTTTCGCATCTTGTCGATAATTTGGCATTGCGAGAAGTTCCAGCACGACTTGCCAGTTATTTGCTTGATTTGAGTGAGCAAGCGAACAAGGCTGATCTTGTCGATCTTGATCTCCCCAAAGGACAATTGGCGGCGAGACTCGGCACCATTCCTGAAACGCTTTCCCGAATGTTTGCCAAACTCGGTCGAGAAGGCTTGATTGAAATTGAGGGCAGCAAGGTTAAGCTGCTCGATCGTGTCCGATTGAATCAACTCGCGGGTCGGTAAATATGTAAAAAGGTGGAAGCCATTCAACTTCCACCTTTTTCGATTCATTTTCGATTCAATTGAGGAACACTCTAAGCTTCTTCAGAGTCTAATTGAGCAAACACAATTGCGCAGCCAACGAACGCCATTACTAAAGGCATCGGAGAGGCGACCGCAAATCCCAATGCAGCAGCGATTCCAGTTCCCGCGATCGCGCCTAAACTCCAGACGCGCTCATCGTTGCTCAGACCTTTCTCGGCTTTGATCGTATGTAAAACCGTTGTTGGAATTGGCACAGGCATCACAGAGTTTGGAGGAAACGCCCAATAACTCGATTGTTCTCTAAACCAATCTGTCCAGCCGTTCGTCTGACACCAATCCGCAATCCATTGTTCGCAATAGTGATTCATACTGAGTCCGAAATCAAGTGGGTTCAAAAATTGAGGGCTAAAAAGGAGCTGTCGGTGCTCGACAGCTTGAATTTTGCACGCGGTTCTAGAATTTATGAGAAAGCCGCAATTCGTTTAACAGCGAGTTTTGCTCTCGCAACGGACTTTTCGTGAAAAGGGTCAGAAGAATTCCAATTGCTGTACGGGTTGACAGCCCATCCGCTTATCTATCGTGAGAATAGCAAAGTCTCTCTTGTCTTTCTAGTTTAAGAAATCAAAGTTTACTTTGACACCGAGTGGTTATTATCTGTAACAATCGCAGCAGAATTTCGATTTATTTGAGTTTAATTAGGAATTTGTGGAAACGGATTCGCCCAAAGGTGAGAATTCTAGACGGTAACGATATAGCGCAATAGGCGTATTTCTAGCTTTGAAGTAATCGGGATCTTGCGGTGATAGATAGATTGCTGTGATTTGATCAGCAACAATCGCAGAAGTTTGATTGTTTAAGTATTTATACGCGGTTGTGGTTTCAACCTGATTCAAATAAGGTTGCGCCGTTCCTCGAAAGACTTGCTGAAACAGTTCGCTCGTAATGAATTGATCAGGTGTGAGGGTTTCGCTCGCTCTGCCTGTAATGGTGGAAGTCAAAATGCGATCGTCCCTTAGAATTGTGATTTGTTTGTTGGGAGAATCAGGATCAACTTTGACCGAGAGAACCGCACGATCGCCCAGATAGGCTTTTGCAATATTCAAGCCATTGAATGCGCGATCGGCAGTGACTTCTTTCTGTTTTGTAAATCGAACATCGAACTCGATCGGCTGATTTACATAAGTGCGATTACTCTCAAACCCAGGCGTGACAATTTCGGGAGCGAGTGGCGCAACGAGATCGATTAGTGTACTTTTAACGTGCCAAGTTCCAGCAATCCAGTTGGGATAGATTAGATCTCCGGTAGCACGATCAACGGGCGGTTTATTGTGCCAATCGGGAAATGCGGAAACGCGATCGGACAAGGCACCCGCCCAGACCGGACTCGCCCACCAGAAGCTTAAAAGCCAAATCAAGACCCAAATCAAGCGCTTCATGCAAGCACAACCGCTTTGAGTTCAAAGATTCGCTCGATAATGTCTGCGACCACTTTATCGGGGGTTGAGGCTCCAGAGGTAATGCCGACGACAATCTCGCCACTGGGGAGCCAATTTTCTGCGATCGTCAAGTCCTGATGTAATGGCTTGTGTTCGATCTCAGTCCGGGACTTAATCCGCTCGACGCTATCAATGTGATACGAGGGAATCTTGTAATCGATCGCAATTTCTTGCAGATGCGTTGTATTCGAGGAGTTATACCCACCAATCACAATCATGAGGTCGATCTTCTCTTTCACTAGATCGAACATTGCATCTTGGCGCTCTTGGGTTGCATCGCAAATGGTGTTGAAGCTGAGAAAATGCTCATTCAATTCATTCGGCGGATATTTCTTCAGCATCGTATGTTCAAACAATTTACCAATTTGCTCAGTTTCGCCTTTGAGCATCGTGGTTTGGTTGGCAATGCCAATTTGAGCTAAATCCTGATCGGGGTCAAATCCAGCCGAACAAGCTTTGCTGAATTTTGCTAGGAATGCGTCACGATCGCCGCCGTTCAGAATATAGTCCGCAACATATTGGGCTTCAGCCAGATTCAGCACAATCAGATACTTACCTGCAAACGAACTCGTTGCTAGAGTTTCTTCGTGATTGTATTTGCCGTGAATAATCGAGGTATAAGCCCGCTTTTTGTGCTTCTCAACGGTGTTCCAGACTTTTGAAACCCAAGGGCAAGTCGTATCAACGATCGTACAGCCGCGATCGTTAAGAAGCTGCATTTCTTGAACACTCGCACCGAACGCAGGCAAAATTACCACATCGCCTTTTGCGATTTCGGAAAAATCCTTCTGCCCGTTGATGACCGGAATAAACAGGACATTCATCTCGCGCAAGCGCTGATTGACCGAGGGATTGTGAATGATCTCGTTAGTGATCCAAATTCGCTCAGTTGGAAAATGCTGACGGGTTTCGTAAGCCATCGCGACTGCCCGTTCAACGCCCCAACAAAAGCCGAATGCCTGCGCTAATCGAATCGTGACATCGCCCCGTTTCAGCGTATAAGCCCGATCGCGAATTTCCTGAATCAAATCGCTTTGATATTCAGACTGCATCGCGGTTGCGACTTCCGCACCATGTCCGAATCCTTTGCGGTGATAGTTCTCAGAATGATTGAGCGATAGCTTAAACGCCTTGGTATCCATGTCCGCCTTCCGATACGCCTACGTTTTTGATCATAAACTGCTTAGCGACTTTAAAAGAAGGTGAGAACGCGTTAACGGTATGCAAATTGATTAAAGGTCTGAATTGCCGATCGCCACACCAAATAGCCCTGCGTACTTAGGTGCAGTCCATCGGTTGTTAGCTCTGAGCGTAAGAATCCTTCATTGTCAGAGAAAAGCGGTTGCAGATTGAGAAATTCCACGCGAGTTTGCTTCGCTAACTGAGCAAGGCGACGATTAAATTGATAAATGCGATCGTTCGAGAGCGCTTCTACTTGGGTTGCATTGGCTGCGGTGATCGAATCTTTGGCGCGAGGAAGGAGCGACTGCATGACGATCGTCGATTTCGGGTGCGATTTCTTTAACTGTTTAATAATGTCTTCCTGAGCTTCTAAAACCTCTTCCTCCGATCGACCTCTGAGCAGATCATTGACACCGACCATGACAAAGATAGTTTTGGGCTTCGCTTGAGCAAATAGATCTAATCGCTTCGCCAGTCCGGTTGAAGTCTCACCAGAAATTCCTTGATTTAGCCAAGTGTAATCGGTTGGAAGCAGCTCTTGAGGAAACCAAAGTGTAAGTGAATCGCCTGCCAGCACGATTAAGCGATCGGGCTTTCTTTTAATCGTCGCTTTGGCTTCTTTCTCCAGCAAATCGACCCAATCTTGATAAGTCAGGGATCGACCCGATGACATAGAGGCAGCTTGCGCGACGATTTCGGGTTTTTCCACGGCTTTGGCAGCCATTGAAGTGCGTGAAGACGGAGGATTCAGCAGCGTTTCGGTGAAATAGCGATCGCCCAGAAACCACAATCCTAACGTTGTACCCAAAACAATATTCGTGACGACGGAAAGATAAACCCAGCCCGGAACTGACTTAGACATTGCCTGCGACGATTTGCGTAAACACTGTGGGATCTTATACTCCAGAATCAGCCACACAATGCAAAATTTCTTCGGGCAGATGTGTGATCGAGATGAGCTGAATTAATCTCTAGAATTGAAATAGCAAGAATCTCTTAAGATTCAACTCTTCATTCTTCGTCCCTCATGTCTACCATTACCGTCGATCGCCTCACTAAAATTTATCCTGTCGCTATCAAGGAAGCAGGGTTCAAGGGAACAGTAACGCATTTTTTCAAGCGCACCTATCGCCAAGTCAAGGCGGTACAAGATGTTTCATTCCAAATCGAACCCGGCGAAGTGGTGGGATTTCTCGGTGCGAATGGAGCCGGGAAGACGACAACGCTAAAAATGCTAACCGGATTGATTCATCCATCTTCAGGAAAAGTCACCGTTGCGGGACACGTTCCGTTTGAGCGACGATCGGCTTTCTTGAAAAAAATTACGCTGGTGATGGGACAAAAGCAGCAGTTGATTTGGGATCTGCCTGCGGCTGACTCGCTCAAAATTAATGCAGCCGTTTATGGAATTAGCGATCGCACCTTGCAAACCCGAATTGGTGAATTGTCAGAAATGCTCTCGCTGCATGGCAAATTAAATCAACCTGTTCGTAAACTCTCGCTGGGTGAACGAATGAAAGCGGAATTACTCGCCGCATTACTGCATCAGCCACAAGTTTTGTTTCTCGATGAGCCGACTTTAGGGCTGGATGTGAATGCCCAAGTTGCGGTGCGTGAATTTTTGAAGGAGTATAACGATCGCTATCGTGCCACTGTCTTACTTACGAGTCATTACATGGCAGATATCACTGCTTTATGTGAACGAGTTTTGATGATCCACCATGGGCAGCTTATTTATGATGGCAGTCTTGCTGGACTGGTGGATCGGTTCTCTCCCTGCCGTGAAGTCAAAGTCGAATTCAATCACACCTACACTGAGGCTGAACTCTCGGCATACGGGTATGTTCGGGAAGTCGAGAAGCAATCGGTTCGATTTTTGGTGCAGCAGGAAGATTTGACGCAGACGATCGCGAAAATTCTCGCGGAGTTGCAAGTCGCGGATTTAACCGTGACTGATCCGCCGATCGAAGAAGTGATCGGGCGCGTTTTCCAAGCTGGATCAGTTGCTACTTAAGTAAACCGAACTTTTCCGCATCTTCCAAAGAAATATCTGGAAGATAACACAGCATTTTGTCCCAAGTGCTTTGAGATTGCAGAGCGTCTACAACAACTTGCAACGGCTCTGGAAGTATTGCTTGAAAGTCTGCTTCTTCATCCAGCTGAGTTTTGAACGCTAATTTTTCTTGAGGGGGTGTGAACTGGGCATCCACGCCTTCTCGATTTCCCCTAGCATCCACACGATACCAGCCAACTCCTGACAGATAAACTGCATTGAATCCGTGCAAGCAGTAAGGCGCACCTTTGTCATCGATGCTCAATCGCTGATAGCAGAATCCGGCTGGAATGCCATGCGATCGTAGCAATGCTGCTAAAAGATGGCTTTTGGCGTAGCAATATCCGGTTTTGTGCAACAGGACATCAGAAGCTCGACAGGTGACAGGATTCATCCGATAGTCGTAGCTGTGCCGAATCTGATCTCGAACCCACTCAAAGCAAGCTTTTGCAACGGCTTTGGGAGTTTGATGCTGTGCTGCGATCGTCTTGCTCAGCCTCAGGATTTCCGGATGTTGCCAGTCAATGATCTCGGTAGATGCGAGGTATTCTTCCATACCGATCGCTAATTTCGCTGATTATCCATCACGAAACCGGGTTCAGCGCTTCCCGGAACGCGCCAATCTTCGTTCTCGCCGCCGATGATTAGGGAATCGATCGTCACAAAATCCTTGCTCAACTGTTGCAGTGAATTGACCAGAATGTCGATCGCGATCGCATCACTGGTTCCCAAATCAAACCAGCAGCGTCCCCAGTTGCTTTCATACTCGAAGTCACTCATATTGTGCATCACTGCCATCATGCTGTCGCCTGCGATGCTTTCGTCATACTCCATATGGCTAATCTCTAGCCCCATGTCTTGCACTTGCAGATTTTCCGCATTAAAGCCGCCTAGCTTACCGAGGAAAAACCAGGAGCTAAACACTTCTTCAACATACTGCTTCTCCATCTCAGAAGGCACAGTATTAAACTCAATCCAAAACCAAACGTTAAACGGATCAAACTCTCGAAACTCAATACGCATAAAAAAAGTCAGGCAGATGGTAAAAGTTGCCTGACTTCTATTTTATCGTCCGTTTGTCCGCTGTTGTGCGCCGCGCAATTCTCTTTGAATCTGTTGAACGGTTGCGACTGGGAGTTGATCTTTCTTGCTCAGCGCTTTCTGAAACAGAGGAATGCTGTCGCTATGTCGCTGACTCCGCACCAGAATTTGCGCCTTCAGGTAGCTCAACTCAGGGTTATCCGGCGCTTTGCTCAACGCTCGATCGACGGCTTGCAGGGCACGATCAAACTGTTTTAAATCTCGATATCCAAGGGCTAACCCACGATCGGCAACATAGCGGGGCTGGGCGTTTTGTTCGAGCCGCGCGATCGCCTCGGTCGGACTCGATAACGGTAAATTTAGGTTGGTAGACAGCGTTAGATCGATCAAGCCTTTAATTAAATTGACTTCGGGATCTTTGGGGTCAATGCGTTCTGCGGCATCGAGATAGCGAAACGCTTGCTGAAGATTGCCCAAAATCTGAGGAATGCCGCGAACGGTTCCTTGTGTCGCGGCGATGTATCCGCCTTCTAAAATTGTGCCTGCGGCTTGATAGAGATTACCCCGTAGCGGATCAGTTTTAGATAATTGCTCTGCAACGGTACGAGTTTGAGTCGCGTAGGTTTTGAAATCGTTGAGCAAGGCTTGTTTACGCTGTGGGTCAGCTTCACCTTGGAAATTGATGTAGGTGATGAAACCCTTGAGCGCAAAAGAGAGCGGCTCATTTTGATCCGACTGATTCAGTAATTTCTGCGCTTCTGTGTAATTGCCTTTCTCGAAGATGGCGCGAAACGCGGCTTCAGTACGATCGCTAATCGGACGCGAATTGCTTGTTCTAAACGGATCTTTCGCTAGCGACGGACTCGCGAGCATTCCAATCATCAGCGCGACGGTACTCGCTTGCTGAGCCAGCCGACCAGACAGCCACTTCACCATAACTTTGATTTGTTTTGACGCATCGGATTCGAGAGACGATTTTACGCGATCGCAAGTTCCGCGCTCATCTTTCTACGTGGGCAACCTGACCGAATGAACACAGGTTAAACTGAGGATTGCCCTAACGGTTTGACTTCATGCTGTATTTGCGCGATTTGTCCTATCATCCGACTGCGACTCCGGAGCCGATTCTAAAATCAGTCAATCTCGAGGTTGCGCCTCAGCAGTTGAGTTTAATCGTAGGCCCGAGCGGTTCTGGAAAAAGTACGCTGCTGGAGATTTTGGCAGGACTCGCAGAACATACAAGCGGAGAAATCTTCTGGCGCGAGCAGGAATTAAACTTTCTGAATATGCAGCAGTTGTGCGGATTGGTGTTTCAGTTTCCAGAGCGGCATTTCTGCGGCGGCACGATTTTAGAGGAGTTGCGGTTGGGGCACCCGGAGTTGAGTTCCGATCGCATTCACGAAGCCTTACGCGAAGTCAGTTTAGATCATCTGCCGCTTTCGATGGCTCCTCATGCGCTCAGTGGTGGACAGCAGCGACGATTGGCATTAGCGGTTCAGTTGATTCGGCAACCCAGCATTCTTTTACTCGATGAACCGACCGCAGGGCTGGATTGGTCGATTCGGCGGCAGCTTGTGAAACTGCTGGCAAAACTGAAAACACACTGGAGTTTGCTGGTTGTGTCGCATGATGCGGGCGACATGTTGGAGATTGCCGATCGTTGCTGGTCGCTGCGTCACGGTGAACTCAAAGAAGTCAAACCCGAAGAGCTTAGACGGTTGGAGCGGGTTGGATGTTAATAGCGTTACCAGAAATGACGGATTTATGGCGATCGACCACCCAATGGAGTCCGAGTGAATTCCAGCGATCGCAGTTTCAGCAGTTTTATGAGTTAGTGATCAAAGGCAATCAGCAGCAGAATTTAACTCGCATTACCGAGCCAGCAGATTTTTGGGAGAAGCATTTGTGGGATTCGCTGCGGGGCGTGTTTCCAAAAGCCACCCAGGCAAATTTAAGCGCGATCGATATTGGCACCGGGGCTGGCTTTCCGGGCATTCCGATGGCGATCGCTCGTCCCGACTGGCAAATCACGCTGCTCGATTCGACGCGCAAAAAAGTGACCTTTCTGCAAGACAGTACGAAAGCCCTGCAACTCAGCAATGTGAGATCGATCATCGATCGCGTTGAGCAAATTGGGCAATCTTCTGGACATCGAGAGAAGTACGATGTGGCAACCATTCGTGCTGTGGCTGCTGCTTCGGTCTGCGCGGAATATGCTTTACCCTTGCTGAAAGCGGGTGGATTAGCGGTGCTGTATCGGGGGCAATGGACAGAAGAGGAAGCGATCGCCCTCGATCAAGCGGTGAAAAAATTAGGCGGAGTGGTGGAAGAATGCGATCGCTTTGAAACTCCGTTGACGCATGGGGTTCGACACTGCCTGTATCTGCGTAAAACGTCCCCTACGCCGTCCGAATTTCCAAGAGCGATCGGCATTCCGGCTCAAGACCCGCTCTAAGCCTCGGTTTCAGCTTCAGACGATTCTGCATCGGCTGGAATCTCAGGCTCAGGTTTTGCCGCAGAGGGCTTCGGCGGTCTGGGGCCTCGCATCAAGGCAGGATTGATCGGCGGTGCATCCTTCTTGTCGTCGGACTTCTTGCCGCGATCGTTGCGTTTGCCGCGCTTTTCTCTTTCGGCGGGTTTAGCATCATCTCTGGGGGCATCGCCTTTCTTCGCGGGACGGGGTGCGGACGAAGGCTTGAATCCGTCTGGAAGAGCGGCGGAACTCTCAGTTGGGGACTGATCGGGTGATGCTGAAGTTGCGTCTTCGGCGCTTTTTGCGAGGCGCTCAGACTTTTTAATGGGTCGCTCTACCACAGTGAATCCTTGTAAAGAACGTCCATATTTTAGCGTGCGAGTGAGCGCGTAAAGCTTTGATGTTCTGGCTTCAGTCACTTAGCCTAAAATTGTCCTCTTGCAATTCCAAGTCAGGCGATTCGATAGAATAAGAAACGGTTCGATCGGTTAGTTACCCCAACTAACCTCTACATTATTTTGATTAGGTGTCATGACTCAAACGGTTGAAGCCCTTTTTGAAGAGGGACTGGAGCGCTACAAAGCTGGAGAAGCCCCAGAAAATCTGATTCCAGTGTTTAAAGAAATCTGCGATCGTTCTCGCAAAACGGGTGCAGCTTGGACTTGTTTAGCGTGGCTCTATTTGCTGGCGGATAAGCCTGCGCTGGCATTTCCCGCCGCTCAAAAAGCGGTGAAACTGGTTCCTCAAGATGCACAAGCTCGCATCAATCTGATTTTGGCAATGTTGGATCTGTCCAAGCCAGGAGTCAGACCGCACGTTGAAATGGCACAACAATTAACCTTTGCGGTTGAAGAATTGCGCGACGAAGTGCAGCAAAATATCGAAGATGGATTGGCAAGAAAACCCGACTGGAAGAGTTTGCAAAGAGTGAAAGCTTGGTTATTTGAATCCTAAGAATTCCTTCATTTTTGTTTACGATTTTCGAGAGCCAGAATTTCGTTCTGGCTCTCTTTATTGTGGAAAGCTGCTGTGTGAATTTTGCGTTACGCGATCGACAATCTACGCTGCAAAATTGTTGCAGTTCGCTATACAAAACCATCTAATTAATTTATATACTGCAACACAAAATCAAATAATTTAATCATCATCTTAGAAAGTCGATGATAGTATTTGAAAATCAGGATATATTCCTCATTTCTAACAATCTTTTCGCCACTTTACAGAAGCAAAAAACGGCTTGCGTGAAATTTAATTGTTTACGCAATGGTGTGTTTATTGTCGTTTAACACGCCGTGCTAACACGGCTTATAGCGATTTGATTCTGATTTGCACAAGTGTCGATCGGGCGATTTCTTTGTAACTTAAGGAGCAAATTATCATGTCTATTGATCGAGTTGGCGTTAAACCTGGTACACGGAATCATAGAGGCTATTTTGTGCAGCAGGCATCGGGCTATGAATTAGTTGAGATGCACCAATCGGGCTGGGCGGTAATTTGTTTGAATGATGCAGTCTGCCACTACGTTGATCCTGAAAATCTGCAATATTCACGCGACAAAGATTTCCCATCGGTTCACGATCTCTAATAACAGTTTATCCCTGGATCATTGGCGTTTGGGCTGCACTGAATTCAGTTGCAGCCCATTTTTTGCTAAGTTAATGAAGATAAATGACTGAATTGAGTTTATGAAAGAAACGTTTTTTAAGTGGCTGAATACAGCGCTGATGTGGAACTTGTTTTTTGTGCTGCTGTGTTTTGGCTGGTTTGCGATCGCTCTAATCGGTCAGGCTGCAAAAGTGCCACTCGGATTAAACCTGTGGCTTTCACTTTGGACACCTGTGATGCAGCCTGCTTTGGGCATTTTGATGGCGGGTGCGCTCGTTAGCGGAGCAAGCAGTTGGATCATCAAGCGCCTGAGCCCGACGGAATGAATTCAATTTTTGCGATCGACCTGAGGATTGCTAAATGCCGGATTCTTCACAAACGATTCATCGGTGAGACTGCGAAGAAAAGCGAGAAGATCCTGCTTTTCACGATCGCTTAACTTAAACCCTTTCACAAATGAACTCTTAAGCGGATTCTCGCTACCCGCTCCCGCAAACTGACCTGCGTGAATTGTTCGACCCCCCGCCGCATAATGCTCGATCACTTGCTCTAGTGTGCCAATACTGCCATCGTGCATATAGGGTGCAGTTAAGGCAATATTTCGCAAGGTGGGTGCTTTGAAACGTCCCATATCAGACGGCTTGAGAGTAATTTCGTGAATACCCGTGTTATTAGCGGGATAAGCACCTTTGTTATCGAGATTGTATAGACCAGTGTTGTGAAATGCAATTTCCTTGAAACCAGAACGGGAATGAACGGTGGAATCAGAAAAGTTAATCCCTCCGTGACAATGAAAGCATTCCAATTTTTCACTTTCAAACAAGGCTTCACCCCGTTTTGCAGCCTCGGAAATTGCCCGATCGTTCCCTCCATAGCGGTATTGATCGTAGGGTGAATTAAACGAAATCAGCGATCGTTCAAATGCTGCGATCGCTCTTGCCATTGTATTAATGCTGATTGCTTCATTCCCGAACGCAGCAGCGAACATCCGACGATACTGCGAATCATCGCGCAACAGTGCAACTATCTCTGTTTCTTTGCCCGCCATGCCCATCTCGATCGGGTGCTCCCCGAATAGCGGCACAAGTAGCTGAGTTTCTAGATCAGCCATTAACGGATTTGCCCAAGTGAGTACCGAATTGTAGGCAACATTCGCCAAGCTCATCGCGTTTCGGGGATGCGCCTCTCCGGTGGCACCGATCGACACCGATTTTTTCTCAGTGAAGGCGCGGGATTGGTCGTGACAGGTGGCGCAAGAAAATTCCCCCGTAACCGAAAGACGCTTTTCATAAAAGAGATGCCGTCCGAGTTCGACTTTTGCAGCACTCATCGGATTGTTGGCAGGCACGATCGGCGGTGGTGTCCATGCGGGGAGTTGCCAATCGTAGCTAGAGGCTGCATCACTTCTAGAAAATGCAGCACTCAAGCCGATCGACAGGCAGAAGGCGAGAAGGGTAAGAATCGCAAGGTTAAACCAGCCCTTCATGGTCGCGGGGCAACTCGAAAGAATGTTTGACGGGCAGATTTTCCAGTTTGAGGCAATCCGAAATTCGTGAGAATTGCAGTACAATCGCCGTCTTTAGGATCAGACATACAGCCAAGTCCAGTGCCAGGCTGGTTCTTCATCAAATTTGAGTTTGCTACTAGAGATTTAAGATCGGCAACAATGACGCTGTTTTGGGGATTAAAGTTTTCAAATGTAATCGTTGCAGTATTCAGATTTGTACAACTTTCTGGTTTTTGGCGATTATTCGTAGCATTGCATCCGGTACTACCCAGATGAATATTAAATCCCTGCTGTTTATTGGATGAGTGAGGTTGATCGTGCTTCATGCCTGACATCGGTAGAGCAAAATCGATTCGAGCAAACTTATAGCCGCCTCTCCAATTCCACCAGAGCGATGTGAGGTTTAAAGGTGAAGGCGCGATCGTTGCATCTTCGTGATTGAGCTTAAACGGAACGCCTAACGCGAAGCGAATTCCCTTGTAATTGCCTTTTGGAACCGTTCCAACAATACGATCGTTTGTCTCAGTTGTACCGTTTGAACACATTCCGGTTTTATTTTCAAAATCAATCAGTGCAACATTCTGATATTGCCAGCGATTATCTTGCGTTAATGTTACGGGAACGGCTTTTCCTTGAGCATCGATCAACGTTACATCTGAGACATAGAAGCGAAAATCAGCAGGAGCAACAGAGGTTGAAGGTGTACCGAGTAAGTAAGTTGAATTACACTGAAACGATTGAGCGCCAACCAATCCGCGAAATTGGATCGAAACAGGTTGAGACGATTGAGCGATCGCACTTGGAATAGAAATCAGTGACGCGATCGCACCAAAAAATAAAGAGAGCCGTAATCTCATAACACAGCAATTAGGACAAACTTCTCAACTCTAGGACAAGCACCACTCGGATTCAAACGACGCGCTGTAAAACTTAGCTTATAACGATCGTTCTGAGCGCTGACCAACGCTGCCGCAGTACCGCAGACAACGTCCTTAATCCCCACTGTTCACAGCGTCGATGCCCCACTTCAATCACACACATTCCCGTATCTAACACGGCTTGTTTAGCGGAAACACGAAACTGTCCAGTAATGTAAACGGTTGCACCTTGCTCTGCTGCCGATCGAATCAAACCATCATTCATTGCTCCCACGATCGCCACTTTCCCCGTCGTATCCGCCTGTCCGTTAGCTTCGCTACACGAGTACGTGTTCGCAGACTCATAACCCCCAAAAATCTCTCGCACCTGAACACAGTAGCGATCAAAACTTTGAGATGGAACCTCTCCAATCATACCGATCGCTCGGTCTGCTTTGTATCCGAACCGCTGCACGTTCACAAGCGATAATACATCTGCCAATTGCAAGTTAAATCCTAACGTCAACCGCTCATCGAACGCTAAATGATAAAAAACGATACCAATATCAAGATCAGAATTAAACTGCCAAGGACGATGTAAGAAGAGTGCATCAATTTGATTTTTTGTGATCCAGTAATCGATCTGCGGAATCGGTTCAAGCGCCAGTCCCAAGCGGCGAATCGGACGATCGCTGAGTTGATAAATTCCGCCTCGCTCCTCTTCAGGATACCGATCCACATTGAAGAAGCGATCGAGAAATTCAACCAATGACTGCTGAGTAATCATGTCAGCACAATCGGATCAAGGGCGCGATCGTGCCACTGTCGCCTTGACCACTCGGAAACATAAGGACGCAGAATAAACTTCACCGGATCATCTGCGGTCACATCAATCCTCACAAATGAGTAAGGGCGCTGTTTGTAAGCTCCTTGTCCAGTTCGTCCCACAAACAGTTGAGATTTCGCGACAATTCGCTCCTCTGACTCGATCCGCTCTGTAATCTCAGCTCCCTCTTCTCGCTGTCGCCGCAAACTATAGCCGCTTCCCCCACAGACTACCCAATTCATATTTGAGTCTGCGTGTCCGGTATCTCCAGTCCGCAAATACTCAAAACAATGAGCATGACCATTCAGAACTAGATCCACGATCGGGCGACCTTTCAGATCAATCTCTCTTGCCACATCATCGAACACCTGCCGCAATCGATAGCGCACTGCTAAAGTTTGCGCCTGATACCATTTCGTTGCCTCCGTTACATAAGGCGGATGATGAAAATAAACGACGCGCCCTCGCACCTCTGGAGATCGCCAAGACTGAACCAAGCGATCGCGCAACCAATCTAACTGCTCATAATCGCTCTCAACGCTCGTTTCCGCATTCAATTGTTTCTCAATATCAATCTGGATCTCCTCAAGCTGCTGCAATTTGACCCGAATATCATCCGCTTGATCCGATTGTTCAGGTTCGTTAATATCAAGCCGAGAAATATCGACCATCAACTGCTGCATCTCTTGTTCGATCGCCGCACGTTGTTCGGTTAACCGTCGTCGATCGGCTCGTCCTGCTTGACCTGCCGAAAGCGGGATCGGCTCATTAATCGTATTAGAATCGAGCGCAAAGAAATCAATCCCACCATAGCGAAAAGTGTAGTAACGATTCGGCAATCGCGTAAATGATCCCGGTTGATATCGCAAGCATCGTCCGGTCGAGGTTTCAGCCGTGTAGTGTTGATCGAGATGCGCCGCTAATTTCCCATGCTGTTCTGCAACCGACAGCAAATCCATGAACGCCTGCGCGAACGCTTTTCCCTGATAAGACCCATGAAATCGAATATCAAAATCAATCCGCGATCGTAATAGTTTTCTAATCGGATAAGAGACCTGTGAAAGAATTCCATAAACCAAAGGAAGATCATAATAATCATGATTTCCGAGTACAGGTAAAAACGGCAGATTAAACACCATTTGATCAAATGTAATCTGGCTCGGTGTTTCTCCTCCAACCAAAAACTCTCGATACGGCTCAATAAAATTATGTGGATAAAACTCGCTAGAGCCAACCAGATAAATCACATCTCCAGTGTGCAGAATAAAGCGAGATTCATCACGGTGCGGCAGCATTTGTTCTGCGATTCTCCGCTGAGGAAAATGTCCCGGATGCCGCCCAGATCCGCTATCCCCAATCACTAAGAACGAGAAAGCATCTTGCTCTCGATCGTCCTCAATCACTAATCGAGTTTGATCAATCCCGCGATCGATCAAACTGGGTGTACGCCATTTCACGCGCTCCTGCATCTTTTGAATCTTGAGCGAGGTTGCCGGATCGGAAACGAATCTCATCATGAATGACTAATCTGCGCGACACCAAAACTTATCCTAACGAGCAAACTTGCTCACGCCATCTTCTTCAGAAAGATTTCATTCAAGATGATTGAGTTAAGTCTATGAAGATTCTGTAAAAATTTCTATGTATACCGGATCACCCTAAATCCCGTAACGCAATCAAATCGATAAACCTTCTATGATCCCCATGCTGAATCCATTAAGAATCAAGATTGTACTAGGGTATACTGTTGTAAACATTGCGTTCTGCTTTTAATTCAGAATCCCAATGTGTTTTGTTCGATGGTGTGAATACGGAAGTGATCATGTCTAATAACTTGTGGAAATCGCTGCTGGTTAATCCAGTGCTGCTTGGTGCTACGCTGACTGTCTCCGCTGCTCTTGGTGCAACTGGCGTTGCTGCGAACGAAGTCAAAGCTGATGCAACGACTCAAACTGTTTCCTCACTCGATCAATTAAGTGCCTATAGCAATGAGGGTGTTGTTTCAGCAAATCAAGCTGGACAAGTCACCTCGGTTTCTCAGCTCTCGGATGTGCGCCCGACTGACTGGGCATTCCAAGCCCTGCAATCCCTCGTTGAACGCTACGGCTGTATCGCGGGTTATCCCGATCGTACCTTCCGCGGCAA